>DATENU010000018.1 GCA_035274845.1 Chthoniobacterales bacterium | reverse complement strand
CGACGGTCTGAGACCGCCGCTACAGAGAAAATCAGAACGCGAAGCCGAAACTAAAATGGAACGCGCCCACATCTTCATCAGGGCGCTTGTCGGGATTGTAACCGTAATCGAGCCGGACCGGGCCGATCGGCAATTTATAGCGGAGACCGACGCCGACCGCGTAACGCATGTCCTCGAACCCGGCCGAAATCGTGTCGAATGGATCGGTTGAATTCGGCAGGAGATTACCGGCGTCGAAGAAAACCGCGCCGAGAAGTTCCCCGTAGATCGGGAAGATGTATTCGACGTTGAAGACCGAGAAAAACTCGCCCCCAATGGAATGCCCGTTGTCATGCGGGCCGAGGTCGCGCTCGGCAAAGCTGCGGACGGTGGTGCTGCCACCGTTGAAGAAGCGTTCGTCGATCGGAATGTCCGCGACCATGTCGTTGCCATTGAGAGCGTGGATAATCCCCGCCCGCGCGCCCAGCGCGAGCATGGTGCGCTTGTCCGGGAACCCCGGCTTCGGTTCGTGTCCGAACGGAAGGTAATAGCTGACCCGCCCCGTGCTGCGGACGAAGTCGATGTTGCTTCCGAGCGCGCTGGTCGCAAAATCGATCGTGCTATCGAAAACGAAGCCGCGGCTCGGGTTCACTTTGCTGTCCCGCAGGTCGAGCGTCTGGACCAGGCCGATCGAGCTCACAAAATAGTTGGTGTCACCCACCAAAGCCGGACTGATATCGAAGCTGGTGATTTCGACATGCCGCGCCGAGAGAACAAGGCCGACTTCGTAGAACTTCGAGAGCTTGCGGGTGAAATCGAGGCGGAGGCCGGTCTCCAATTTGGCGTAACCGTCGAAGTCGAAAGTGAGCGCGCCGAGCTTCGCCTTGAACCCGAAATCGGTGTCGAAGAAATAAGGATCTTCCCAGAGAATTTCCCATTTGTAACCGCGCCCCGACCATTCCGCCAAAGTCGAGATCGGCCGGCCGTAGCCGAAAAGATTTCGGTCGCGATAGGTCGCGCCGACGACCGGACCGGCATACGAACCGTACCCCAGCGCCAACCCGAACTCCTTGCTCTTGGCTTCCTCAGCTGAAATATCGAGCCGGAGCGCGTCGCCGCCGATCGGGGTGGGTTTGATTTGCAGCACCGTGAACAGGCCTGACTTCATCAGCTCGCGGAACTTTTCGTCCACCAGCTCGGGGCTGTAAGTCTTCCCGCTGAATTTGCTGAAGCGCCTCGTGATGTAGCTCGGCCGGAGGCGTTCGAGTCCTGTCACCTGCACGCCGTCGAAATGATACAGTCGACCGGGCGTGATCGAGATGAGCACGGGGACCCTGCCATTGTTTGCCGCCGGTGGATTGCCGATCGCCTCGACCTTCGCTTCGTAATAACCGCGCGTCCGGTAATACGCCTGGAGCCGCCGAGGAATGTCGGAGACGCGGTTGTCGGTGTAGGGCTGTTCGAGCACATCAACGAGCTGGCCGCGCAATTCATCCGAGCTGTAGATCGTCTGGCCGGAGAAGGAGACCTGCCCGAAGGAATATTGGCGGCCTTCCGTGATCGGGATCGTCGCATCGACCCGGACGCCGTCGTCCGAGTAATGATAAATCGGCTTCTCCACCGCCGCGTCGAGATAGCCATTCGCGATGTAGAGCCGATGAACGAGGTCCGCGCCTTCCTCGACGTCCGCCGCCACGAACGGCAGGTTCTTCTGCATGCTCGAATAGCGCTCGCGGGTCGGCCCCACGGCATAATCGAACAGGATGTCCGCGGGCTGGTGCTGGTTGCCGACAAAATTCACGAACCCGAGGCTGACCAGCGGCCCTTCGTTGATGTCGAGCAGAAGACGATTGCCCTGGATCGAATAACGCACCGTGACTTTCGCGTATCCGTGTTTGCGATAAAACAGCTCGAGAAAGAATGCCGCGTCATCTCCACGCGCCGCCGTCAGTCCATATTGGTCGATCGTCGTGATCTGTTCTTTCAGGACTGAGCGCAGATCCTTTTCCTTGAAGGCGGCCTGCCCGCGGAACTCGATCACGTCCGTCCGTTGCGCTTCTTTTTCCTGCTGTTTCTTGACTGCCTTCTCAGCCTTGTCCTTCTCCTCCGACTTCGGGACTTTGACCGCGGTCTGGCCCAAGGCGGCGGCCCCGACAAATGAAACCGCAATGGCCAGGCCTAACAAGAACACCTGCATCCAGGCGGCCCGTCCCGCGTGTCGGATTTTGGCAATGGCGCGGCTCATCTCACTTGAATCGGATTAGATACTTTACCATGCCGCGAAAATCGCCCCCTACCTGGAGATCGCCGATCAACATGAATTGTTCGTTTAGCCGCAGCCGCGCGGTCGCCGTTTGCTGCCCGGTCCTCGGATCGACGTTGCCGACATCGACATCGAGGTGGTTGAAAACGGAGTTACTCTTGGGCGCCTCGCCATTTTTCTTGAAGATTTTCCGATACATCTGCGTGATGAGCAGCATGGCGGCGCGCCCGGCCAGGACGCTGTTGTTTCCCACCAACTCCTGGCGAGTCGTTCCCGTCGCGAGAAGCGAAATGATCTCCTCCTGGGGCAAAGGCGGCTCGCTGCTGAAGACCGCTTCCGGTGAGAGCGAAGTCCCAAAGACATACACGTGCACCGTGTAATCGCGGATCAGGGAGGTCCCTTGCAAGTCGATCTTTGGGTTGAAGGAGTCGCTCGGGTCGAAATAAAGGGAGCCGGACGAGATCTCGAGCCGGCTGAACGGCAGGGTCGCTTCGACATTTTGCAGGCGCACGACTCCCTGGAGAGCAGGACGCAAACCCGTCCCGGTGGCGTGCAGGTCCACGACGGCGCCGCCGTTTGCCAGGTTGCCGCGGATCATGAACGGATCCTTGGTCGTCACGGCGATGTCGAACTTCCAATCGCGGATTGGAGGTTGCGGGACCGAGAAATCGGGCCGGTCCGTGGGCGGCTGCGGCGCCGGGCGACCGGGCAGGCCAATCGGGAGCAGGTCGATGTTCTTGAGCAACGAGCTATTCGTCAGCGCCACCTTGCCGGTCACGGTCGCCGCTTTCAACGGACCCACGACCCGCACATCGGCATCGGCGCGGGCCGTGAGAGTGTCGTTTCGCGCCACCAGGATGCTCTGGGCCTTCAACTGAAAATCGAGGTTCGGCTCGGTGAGCTTCGGGAAAGTGACCTGCCCGGAGACGGTGAACGGCCCGCCCGCCAGGTCGCCGTTGACGCGCTCGAAATGGAGGACGTCGCCGGCAAAGGTCATCCGCGAATGGAACCCGCTCAGCGAGGGAAGGGTCGTGTTCGTGAACCGTGCCATGTTGATCGTGATATCGCCCGAGCCGCTCAACGCCGGCTTGGCCACGGTGCCATTGATGTTCACGTCGAACGCCAGGTCGCCATCGAGCTGAGTGATTCCGGGAACGAATTGGCGGAGAAAATTCACGGAGCTGCGCGGCATCTGCACCCTCGCGTTCACCGGCGTGTCCTCATTGAACCGGCGTTCCTCGATTACCTTGGCGAGGTTGAACGGAACATTCCCGGTCAACTGGACCGGCTGAATTTTCGCTTGTTGCAACCGGCCATTGAACGCCAGCTGGTTGTTTTGCATTTCCGCGACCAGATTGAACGTCGCCGGCTCGAGCTTCGGATACTCCACGCTGTGCAATTCCCGCATCTGCAGGTCGAGCCGCCCTTGCACCGCCTCGAGCGTCCCCTGCGCGTCGAGCTTCACGCTGATCAACCCGGTCGCGAGCGGCGGCGCGCCGAGGTCCGCGAACAATTTCTTCAGGTCGAGATTCTCCGACTGAAAGTTCGCCACCACCTTGCCGTCGGAAACGAAGAGCGGCCGGTCCGTGCCGAGGTTTCCCCAAACGAACGGGAGGGAAAGATAACCGGACGCGTATTTCGCCTGGCCCTGGTCGACCTGGATTTTGCTGACTTCGAGGGTGTCGCCTTTCGCGGTCAGGTTTGCCTGGAATGACATCTTGTCGCTGGCGAAAAAGATCGTCGGCACGTCCAGGCCGTCTGGGGAATAATCGGCATCGATGTTCGCCCGGAGCGCGTGGAGATTCGCGTAACGTCCCTTCTCCAGGGTCAGGTTCAATTTCCCCGCGTTCTTGAAATCGGCCAGCTGGCCGGAGCCTGCCCAATCGATCACCAGGGAGCCGGCGATCTCATTGTCGTTGCCGAAAGCGGCGAGCAACGGCTTGAAGCGCGCCAGGTCGGCGACATTCGCGGAGAGCTTGCCTTCGTAAGGCCAGGGCCGGTCGAGCGAGAAGGTGCCGTAACCGGAGATGAAATCCCGCTCGTTGAGCTTCGCGGTGAAGTCGTTCAGGTAAACGACGTTGCGGGATATGACCATTTGGGCGCTGACTTCCGGGATGGTGAGATTGCGGAATTTTAGGTTCGATCCGTAGACCGACAGCTGGCCGTCAGCCTTCCCGTTGGTCGAGGTAACCTCTCCCGACACCTGGACCGGGCCGGTGACGCGATTCGGTGAATCCTCCGGCCAATAATCGCCCAGCTCGATCGCGCCAAGCCTGATCGCGAAGGTCGCCGGCTGCGCCCTAAATTGGGCGAAATCGTCCGGCAACAGGTAGGTGCCGGAAGCGGTGAAAGTGTTCTCTTTTCGCAGGGCAACAAAGCGATCGACTTTCACATTCGGCCCGTCGCTGCTGATGTCGACGACCGCCGAATCAAAAATGTTCTCGCCCGAATGGCCTTCGGTCATCTCGACATGAATCTGGGAATGCAGGTCCGTGTAATACATTTTGCGCTGGTTAGCCGGCGGCATCTGCTTGCTCGCTTTCAGCGTTCCCGCGAAATGCGCTGCTCCGACATCGCCAGAGGCGATCGGGCCCCCCGAGAATGCGAGTTCCATCCGGAGGACCGCATCCTTGATCTCCGCCGTGCCGGTAACGGTCCCGGTTCCACTTACCGGCTGCGGGAAATTCTCGGTCAGCGATTGCAGGTCGAGCAACTCTCCATTGATTTCGAACTGGGCGCCGTAACGGCCGAACTCCCGAATATGGCCGGGAAGCTCCGTCCTCCCTTTGAAGGCGATTTTATTCCGGCCGCGGATCGCTTCGCCTGACTGCAAGGTGGCAAATCCCCCATCCGCCGTGGCGAATATCGTAACCTGGTCGAAAAAGATATTGTCCTGCCGGAGATTGTCGATCTGGCCCTGGAGCGAACCTCTCCAGGTGCGCGGCGCGTCCAGCGTTCCATCGCATTCCATTCGCAGCTTTTTCGCGTCACCGCCTGGAAACCCCGAGGGATCGCCCACATAACCACGCAGCGTCCCGAGGGAGACGTTTTCCGCTACCAGCCGCAGTTTCATGTTCACCGACTCGGCCGTCTCTCTTAGCCCGAGCGAACCGGCGATCGTTCCGCCAGCCAGCGAAGCGTCGAGAACCAATTCGAGCGAGCGCGCCGCGATGTGCGAAGCATCGAAAGCGAAAAGCCGGATTTGGTTTTCCTGATCCAGGACCACGCCGCTCAAGACGAGGTTCTTGTTCGCATAGGAAGTTTTCGCCGAAATATTGCGCCAGGCGTTTGCGGTGGGTAGTTGGAGAGTTGCAGCTCGAAGCTCTCCCGGATTTTTCGGATCCAATTCGAGGTCAAAATGTTCCAAAACAAAATCGGCCTTTTCGGTCGTGGACCGGACGAACACGTTGGCGTCGGAAATCCGCAATCGTTCCGGGAAAACGGGAAACAGTCTCAGACGCTCGTCGGGCTCCGGAATCTTCGGCTTTACCGAGGCTTTAGCCGGATCGAGCACCACTCGCGCGTTCCGCAGCTCCACGTTCTTCAATAATTCGGTTGGACCGCGCCGCATCCAGTCCCAGAGGCTGTATTCCGCGCGGGCATAATCGACGTCGATTGATTCCACAATCGTCGGGCCGGTCGGCGAAACATGAAGATTGCGGAGAACGAGGCTGGTGAAAATGCTGCCTTCGAAGGTGCAATCGACCCTCAGATGTCCGATAGCGGCGTAGTGGTCCACGAACTGACGGGCGATTCGGAAAAGGATCGGCCGGTGGAACAAAATGAGCAGAACCAGAAGGACGAGGAGGGCACGACCAATCCGTCGCCGCCAGGGCCGAGGGCGTTTTCCAGGCGTCTGGCTGAATTCATCCACGTGGGCGGTAATCTATTTCCACGAGGGTAAAGAGCAACCTTGGGCCGCTTTGTTAAGACCAGCTCCCTTGGGAAGTGCGTATTCAGCGTAAATAGGCATGAATGGCAACCCAATCGCAGAGCAGCGGCTGAAGTCGGCCGAACGCGCGGGGAATACTTTCGCGACCCTGGCAGGAAAGGCGTTTCGAGATTCGGTTTTGCAGGCGGAATTCCCCTGTCTCGGCGCGAAGGCGGCCTTCAATGCCGGTTCTTACCTGCTCCGAACGTACGCCCGGCTGGGCAGTGAGCAGGTCACCAGAGATTTGGCGACCGATCTTCATGATTTCGTCCGGTCCGACCTGCGGCAACGGAGTGAGTTTGCCACTTTCGTGGCGATCTTTGAACAGCCGCGCGAAACCGGCGAAGTTGAGTTTGAGGACCTTCTCTGGGGACAACTGCGCGCTTTGCATCGAATCGATGCCGCGCATTTCAATTGGGACCCGGAGGTGCAATCGGATCCGGCCGACCCGCACTTTTCCTTCAGTTTCGGCGGCCAGGCCCTTTATGTAATCGGGATGCACGCGAACAGTTCCCGCGTAGCGCGGCGATTCCCCTGGCCCGCGCTCGTCTTCAATCCGCACGAGCAATTCGAACGGCTTCGGGCCGATGGAAAATGGAAGCACATGCAGGAAACCATCCGCCGGCGCGACTCGCAGCTTCAGGGATCGATCAACCCGATGTTGAGCGATTTTGGCGAAAGGTCGGAGGCGCGCCAATATTCCGGAAGAGAGGTAGGAGAAAACTGGCGCGCACCGTTTCCGGCAGCCAAAATGAAATGTCCATTCGCGCATTGAACATGATGTTTTGCAGCGATGGTCTCTGACCGCTTTTTGTAGCGGCGGTCTCTGACCGTCGAAAAATTTGTTTTCGACGGCGGTCCGAGACCGCCGCTCCAACCAAATGAAACGCCTCGAACCCCAAACTGGAACCGCCTTCGAGCTGCGCGCCGGTCAGCAGCTTCGGGTGATCGACGTCGAGGGCGAACAGGTTGCCGATTTCATCGCGTTTAACAGCGCGGATAAGGCCGAATGGCTCTCGTCCGGGCGCAGCATCGATTACGCGAATCGGATTTACCTCACCAAGGGCGACATTCTCTATTCGAATCGCAGCCGCCCGATGCTGACCATCGTCGAGGATGATGTCGGCCGGCACGATTTTCTGCTCACCCCGTGCAGTCCGGAAACGTTCCTGATCATTTACAAAAACAACGCGCCGCATCCGAGCTGTTTCGGGAATCTCGCCCAGCATCTGGCCCCTTTCGGCATCCCGCCGGATTCGATTCCCACAACGCTCAACCTTTTCATGAATGTCGAAGTCGGACCGGACGGTGTGCTCAAAATTCTTCCGCCGAGATCGAAAGCGGGTGAAGCGATCGTGCTGCGGGCCGAGATGGACCTGATTGTCGGGTTGACCGCCTGCTCGGCGGAGATGTCGAATAATTATCGGTTCAAGCCGATAGGCTTTGAGATCATCGGCTGAACGTCGTGCAGCTTCAAGGAACGGCGGTTTGAAACCACCGGGCGTTTGTCGGCGGGTTCAAACCGCCGCTCCTTGATTACTTGCCGACGCCGCTCGCTCTGACGATGGTTGTCGCCAATTCATGAGCCCGGAAAAGTTCTTTGATTACCTGGAAGGAAATCTTCCGGCGGCGGAACGCGCCCAATTCGAGGAGCGGCTCGCCAACGATCCTCAACTCCAGCGCGAACTGGAGATTGCCCGCGAAATGCACCGGCGTTCCCGTGGTTCGCGCGAAGTCATGCTCGAGGGCGAAGATCCGGAGATTCCCCTGCCCCCGAAACCCCTCGGACGCCGCGTCGCCACGGCGTTTGCGGTCCTGGTTTTGGTCAACGTCCTGATTGGCATCGCGTTCATCATTGGCAACAAAAAGGGCACCGGAGAGCTTCGGGCGCGCGAAGAAGCGACCCGGCGCCAGCTTACTGTCTCCCTGGAAAAAACGGCTGAAACCGCCCTGCCACTGCCGACGATTGGCGACGATGTCCGTCTGTATGCGCCCGGTCCGGAACGCGACAAGGTCGCCGACAGTGTCGTTCTCCTCACGAAGCAGGCGGGCGGTTCCGCCGCGAAAGCGCCGCCGGACGAAAAGGGAATTACCGTCGTGATCGATCTTCCTTCCGAGCGGGCCGATGAATTTCGCCGATCCCTGACGCCACTCGCGCCGCCTGATTATTCGCCCCCGCCCGCGGAGAAATCCCCGACGCCCGGGAAACGAACCATCATGCAAGTCCGCATCACCGATGCCCCATCATCCTGAGCGCCGTGGCGGCGAAGGAAAATGATCGCGATAACGTTTGCCCTCCCGGCAGAGAGCTCGGACTTCGTCAATCTGCTGAAAGAGCCGGAGCGAGATTCGCGCGACGGCGTTGAAATTATTCGCGGCAGTCTCCACGGAAAAGCGGTGACTCTTCTCCATACCGGGGTTGGTGAAAAAGTCTGCCGCGGCCGAATGGAAGTCCTTCTCCGGCACGAACGATTTCAGTATCTGGTCAGCGCCGGCTTCGCCGGAGCGCTCGGCAAAGAGCTTCGGGTCGGAGACCTGGTGCTCGCGGAAAACTTTTCGAGTCCGGAGCTGCGGCAATCCTCCGCCCTCGACCTCCCGGAGGATCGAGTATTTCTCGGCAAGCTGCTGACGGTTGGCGGGATGGTCGATTCCGCTGAGGAAAGGGTCCGCCTTGCCGCGAAGACAGGTGCGGTCGCGGTGGACATGGAAACTGAATTCATCGCGGAAGCATGCGCGAAAAATAAGACGCCAATGCTGTCGCTCCGGGCGATCAGCGATACCTCTTCAGAGCCGTTTCCGGCGCCGCCGAATGTCCTGTTCGATCTCGCAAAACAGAAGACGGATTTCACCCGGCTCGCGCTTTACCTGCTCACTCATCCGGCCGCATTGCCTCGATTGACCGCGTTTCGCCAGCGCATCGCCGGGGCGCGAAGGAACCTGACAGCCGCGCTGGAAAGGATTTTGCGGGCCGATTTGCTCGGGAACGTCTTGGCAAAGCGTGAATGGTGATAGGTGACTGGTGAATGGCTTTGCAGCCGCCATTCACTGATCACCGATCACTATTCACCCCCCGCTTACAGCGGCCCTACTCCTCCGGCTCAATGTGCACCAGCACATCGGCAATCCGCGGATCGGTTTGCTTGATCGCGTCTTTTACCCGGTGGGCAATCTCGTGGCCGTCGCGCACCGACATATTGCCATCCACCCCAACGTGCAGGTCCGCGTAAAACGAAATGCCCATTTTGCGGACCAGACATTTCTCGACGTTACACACGCCGGCGACCGATTCCGCCGCCTGCTGAATCCTGGAGACAATTTCGCCTCTCGGCGCCGTATCAAGCATTTCGTGTAAGGCGGGAAAGAGCAGCCGACAACCGTTGGTCGCGATCACGGCGCAGGCAAAG
Source organism: Chthoniobacterales bacterium (assembly GCA_035274845.1). NCBI lineage: Bacteria > Pseudomonadati > Verrucomicrobiota > Spartobacteria > Chthoniobacterales > Chthoniobacterales bacterium. Next base: position 17,945 of record DATENU010000018.1, on the reverse strand, counting down.
AGCGCCGCCCAATCGTCGGCGCTGTACCATTTCTCGCCGCCGATGAGCGCAACTGAGATGCCGATAAATGCGGCTGCGGAAGTCAGCGCGTCGGCGCGATGATGCCAGGCATCGGTCTGAACCGCGGTGCTCTCCACCCGCTTGCCGATGCGGCTAACAGCACGGTAGAGAAATTCCTTTACCCCAATCACCACCACAAGGACGACGAGAGTGAAGGGCGCCGGGCCATGGTGCGGAGTGAAAATCTCGCGCACGCTTTGCACGGCCAGCGCGATCGCAGCCACGATGACGCCCACGGCCACGATGCCTGCGGCCATTGGCTCGGCTTTCCCGTGTCCGTAAGGATGAGTGTCGTCCGGCGGGCGCGAGGCAAACTTCAAGCCGCCCCAGATCACGATCGAGCCGGCAATATCGAGCGTCGATTCGATGCCGTCGGCAATCAGCACGTAGGAATTCCCAAGCAGGCCCGCGCTGACCTTGGCCGCCGCGAGCACCACGTTGACCATCATGCCGATAAGGGCGAGGCGCGGCCCACTTTGCATATTGCTGGCAGGATCGTTCGCGATAGGGTGAGCTCGCTCCGCCATCATGAGTAAAACTTTTAAGGCCGCCGTTTACGAAACGCACGGAAATCCGGCAGAGGTTTTGAGTGTGGTCGAGTTTCCCTGGCCAACGCCGGCCCCAAATGAAGTCGTAGTGAAGATGTCGGCCGCGCCGATTAATCCCGCCGATCTGAATTCGATCGAGGGAAAATATCCGATCAAGCCGGCCTTGCCCGCCACGCCCGGGATGGAAGGCGCGGGCGTCGTGTTTGAAGCGGGCTCCGCCGTTCGCGACCTGGCCGTGGGAACTCAGGTGATTTTGCCACACGGATTCGGGACCTGGCGCGAAGTTGCAGTGATCGCCGCGGACCGGCTGGTCGCCGTGCCACCCGGGATCGAGCCGATCCAGGCCGCGATGTTGAAGGTAAACCCGGTCACCGCCTGGCGGATGCTGCATGACTTCGTTTCGCTGAAGCGGGGCGACTGGCTGATTCAAAACGCGGCGAATTCCGGCGCCGGCCAGGCCGTGATCCAGATCGCGCATGAGCTCGGATACAAAACCGTGAACGTCGTCCGACGACCCGAGCTGGCGGAGGAGCTGCGTTCGTTAGGTGGCGACGTGGTTCTGGTGGACGGCGAAAATCTTCGCGACGAAGTGGCAGCGGCTACGGGGAAAGCGCCAATCCGGTTGGCGCTGAATGCGGTCGGCGGCGAGAATGCGTTGCGGGTCGCGAAATGTCTCGCCTCAGATGGGACGATGGTTACCTACGGCGCGATGAGTTTGCAGCCAGTCTGCATTCCGAATGGGATGCTGATTTTCAAGAACCTGCGGTTCACCGGTTTTTGGGTGAACAAATGGTACGACGCTGCGACGCCCGAGCAGCGCGCCGAAATGTTCGCGCCGCTGTTCGAGATGGCGAAGCGCGGCTTGCTGCGGACGAAGGTGGAGAAAACCTATGGGCTAAGTGAAGCGCAGCGATCGGCCACGCCTCGAGAAGCAAGCGAACTGGAAAGATCGTATTCATTCTCGGGTAGGGTGGGCGTCTCGCCCGCCGGTTTTGGCATCTTGCCAAAACAATCTTTTCAAGTTCGCGATCGCGAGACGCGATCCCCGGCGGGCGAGACGCCCACCCTACCCGAGACAACTACGGCAGCGCCGCCGGCTACTGCGGCGCGGGTTCTTTTTTCGACTGGCGCTTCAGGAGCGTGATCTGCTTGATCCGCGCGGAATCAGATGGACTCCAGGTCGCCACGTCGGGATCGTCTTTGAAGGCGTTGTGAACGAGCCGGCGCTCATAGGAGTTCATCGGCTCGAGCTGCAAAGAGCGCCCAGACGCCCGAACCCGCTCGGCCAGTTCCCGCACCCGTTGCACGATCCGGTCTTCGCGCATCGAGCGGTAATGCTCGCAATCAACAATCACTTTTGGCGCGTCCTTGTCTTTCGCCTGGATCAGCCGGTTAAGCAGGAACTGGATCGCTTCGAGCGTCTCGCCGTCGCGCCCAATCAGGGTGTGGCTTTCCTCCATGTAGATCTGCAGGGTTGGATTGCCCCCTTCGCTCTGGGTTTCGTCGATCTGAACCACGAAGCCCAGGTATCCCAGGATGGTGTCGAGTAATTCCTTCGGCGTCATCGTCGTGCTTTGCGATCGCGCTTCCCTGCCGGCGCAACTTTTTCCAGGACCGGCGCGGGCTGCTTCCGGTTCTGATAAAGCTGCAGAATCGTGAACAGGTTCTGCGTCGTGTAATATAATGCCAGCGCCGCCGCGAAATTGTAACAGAAAAATAAAAAGATCAGCGGCATGAACATCATGACCTTTTGCTGGGTCGAATCGCCCGTCTTGGGCGTCATCCGCATCAGCCAGAGGTTGGTGGCCCCCATGATCAGGGGGAGAATATTGATGGGTAAACCGGCGGGGTTGCCCAGAATTGGGATCCAACTCAGGCCCGGAATCGTGAAAAGCGTGTCGGGTTGGGAGAGATCGTGCACCCAAAGAAAGCGCTCGTTCCGCAGCTCCGCCGCCTGTCCAAGCATGCTGAAGAGACCGAAGAAAATTGGGATCTGAATCATCATCGGCAGACAGCCGCCGACCGGATTAACTCCGTGCTCCTTGTAGAGCTTCATCACCTCCTGGTTCATCCGGGTGGGATCGTCCTTGTACTTCTCCTTGAGCTCCTGCATTTTCGGCGCGAGCGCCGACATCTTGCGCATCGACCGGTTGGCCTTGTTTTGGAGTGGCCAGAGAACGCCTTTGACACAGGCGGTGAGCAGAACAATCGAGAACCCGTAGCTGCCGATCCAGCTGTGGATCAGGTTCATGAAATTGAGCAGGAACTGGCTGATCAATTTCCAGAGTCCGAAATTCATGATCTCGGCTTCGTTGTGCTCCAGTTTGGCGAGACGGCCGTAAAGTTTCGGGCCGGCGTAAAGCTGGAAGCGCAATGAGGTGGTCTGCCCGGGCTGAAGCGCGAAGCCTGGCATACCCATCGCGCCTTCCATCCCCTGGAGCGAGGGACCATCGGAACGCTTGATCTCAAATGGCCGCGCCCAAAGTTCGACGGCCTTAGCGCTGAGGGGCGTAACGAGGTCGGTAAAGAACTGGTTCGTCATCCCAGCCCATTCGGCGCCATTCACCTTTTCACGGTAGAACGTCTTGGCCTCGCGTTTCTGAACGCCGACCAGCGGATAATTCTGCGCCGGGAACCAGCTCACATCGATCCCATTCGCCTTTCCCTCCACCGACCAGGCGAGCCGGGTGTAATTCGGCATGTCCTTGGGATGGATCGGGCGGGTCGAGCCCAGGGTGACGAAGTATCCCGCATTGTTGTAGGGCTGGGCGCCGTCATTCCGGAAATCGACATCCATTTCCGCCACGAAATTGTCTTTCTTTTCCGTCGTCGCCGGAAAGAAGAACCGTTTCCTAATGTTCACGCCTTCCGGCGTTTTGCGTTCGAACTGGACGCTGCCGTCCCCCTGCCGCTCGAGGGCGAACTCGGGCAGAGCAGCCGTGTCCGGTTGTTCGACGATGGCCCCGATGGGGATGCGATCCGGGCCATTCAGGACAACGCGCTGGCCGTTGTCCACGGTGTGATTTAGCAAGACCGCCTCGGTTATGGCGCCACCGCGATTCGTCAGATGAAATTCCACGTCGCCGTTGCGCAACGTCTCCGATTTCTCGGCGAACGCGGGGCCAGTTTCCGCCGCCGGGGAGGGCGCGGCGGTGGCCGAGGTTGCCGGAGTTGCGGCGGACGTTGGATTAACGCCGGGGCCGGGTGATGCCGCGGCGATCGATTGGTCAGGCGGCGCCGGTGTCGGCGAAACCGTGACCGGAACGCGCGGCGGGGCGTGAGAGACGGAGTAGATTTGCCATCCGATGAGGCCCAGAACGCAAAGCGTAACGGCAATCCATGCTTGTCGATCCATAACGGCTGCCCGCCGGGCTATTCACAAACGACTGAGGCCGGATGGCCATGCTTGCCGTGCGACCGTGGCGGCACGGGATCGTGGCCGCGCCCGCCCCAGGGGTTGCAGCGACCCAGCCGGCACAGACCCAGCCAGGTCCCGCGCCAGATTCCGTGTGTCTCCAAGGCTTCGAGAAAATAGGCGGAGCACGTCGGTTCAAACCGGCAACCGCCACCCGGACCCTCCAGAAGGGACAGCACTGGCGAGAGCAGAATTTGATAACCGCGAATAAAAAGACGCGCCAGGAAAACCATCAGGGCGCTAGGATAGAAGCACGCTCCGCGAGGCGCAACCACTCATCTTTCAGCTCCGGGTAGGTGGCGCGCGCGGCCGCCGGACGCGCCACGACAACGAACCAAAAACCGGCCCGCAACCTTGCTTGTTCGGTCCGCACCAGGTCCCGAAGCCGCCGCCGGACCCGATTTCGGATCACCGCTCCGCCCAGCCTCTTCGAAGTGACAAAGCCGGCCCGGAAGCCAGTCTCATCCTCCCGGGCAAACACGCCCAGGACAAGGAAGCGCCCCCGCTCAGAAGTTCCTTCCGACTTGACCCGCCCAAATTCCATCGGGCTGGTCAACCGCTTCGTCTTCGGGAACGAAAGGCGCGCCGATTGCATAACGCAGCATAACGGACTTGGAGCCGGCACGCCATCGTGCCGAAGGGAGAAGGCGTAGCTGCGCTTCCCCCAACGCCTCGCCTTGGAGCCGGCACGCCATCGTGCCGGAGAGAGAAAGCGTAGCTGCGCTCACCCCCAACGGCCTGATGGCAGGCCGTCTCCATTGCCTCTCCTGGCGCATCGTCTAGCCTGTTTCCATGTCTCCCCCCGGACATCTCGCCCATCTGTCCTCGTATCGTGATAACCCGATCGTCTTCTTCACTGTTTGCACCTATCGAAGAAAAACGATTCTCGCGAATCCAGAATGCCACCGCATCTTGCGTGGGATTTGGGAACGCTCCGCAAATCTCGATGGCTGGTGGGTCGGCGATTACATCTTGATGCCGGACCATGTTCACTTTTTCGCGCGACCGGAAATCGAGGGGCGCCCCACCGCGGAATGGATTCAGATGTGGAAGGGAGTCAGCTCACGCCAAATCGCCAAGGCCTTTGGGATTCGACCTCCCGTCTGGCAGGCTGATTACTTCGATCGCTATTTGAGATCGAGCGAGAGCTATTCGGCTAAGTGGGATTACGTCGAACAAAACGCGGTTCGCGCCGGATTAGTGAAGCAGGTGGAAGATTGGCCGTACCGTGGCGTCATTCACGATTTGATGTTTTGATTGGCGCGCCGCCACCTTGGAGCCGGCACGCCATCGTGCCGGAGAGCGAAGGCGTGGCCGCGCTTTCCCCCAACGCCGCCACCTTGGAGCCGGCACGCCATCGTGCCGGAGAGCGAAGGCGTGGCGGCGCTTACCCCCAACGGCTCGCCGCGGCGAGCCGTCTCCATTGTCCTGACGGCCGCGTCTCCATTCCGTACAGCGAAAGTCTTCCCGCGGGCAAACTGCGGGAAGACTTTGCGTTAGGAAATAAGGACGCCGGAAATTACGGGCTCGGACTCGATGACGTCGTCGTCGTGGTGGTTGACGAGGAATTCGAGGACGGACTCGTCGTCGTCGTGTTCGTGTTGGTGCTCGTGTTCGTCGTTTCCTTGGTCTTCTCTTTTACCACGGTGGAAGCGGGATTCACGACGGTCGTGTTGTTTTCGGTTTTCTTCTCGGGCGGGGCCGAAGGCGCAACAACGGTCTTTTCCTCGCACCCTCCGAGAAGCGCGGCGCCGGCTAAAATGCAGATTAATTTTTTCATAGGTTTTGGATTGTTGCCCATGTTGGGGCTAAGCCTGAATCGGTTCGCGCGAACTTTCCGGCCTTGCCGAAGCTTAACTTTCGCAGGCGTTTGCCTTTAAAGCCCCACCGTCACGAAGCACCGGGGGCCGCCTAAAACGGCGCCTGGTATTTCAACCCGTGCGCTTCCGCGACCGCCGCGTAAGTCATTTTCCCGTCCAGCGTGTTGATCCCGCCGGTGAGGGCCGGCTGCTTCTTGCACGCGCCTTCCAAACCTAGGTTGGCCAGCAATTCGACGTAACGCGCCGTGGCATTGCTCAACGCCTGGGTCGAGGTGCGCGCGTAGGCGCCCGGCATGTTCGCGACACAGTAATGGATAACATCTTCCTTCACGTAGACCGGATTTTGGTGCGTGGTCGCATGCGATGTTTCCGCGCATCCCCCCTGGTCGATCGCGATGTCGACGAAGACGCTGCCGGGCTTCATGAGCCGCAACATTTCGCGCGTGATCAGTTTGGGCGCCTTCGCTCCGGGAACCAGCACCGCGCCGATGAGGAGATCGGTCGACGGCATCAACTCGGTCAGGTTCGCTTCGTTGGAATAGAGCGTCTTTACGTTGGGCATGGTCAGGTCGAGGAACCGCATCCGTTCGGCGTCCACTTCGAGAATAGTCACATCAGCTTTCAGTCCCACCGCCATTCGGGCCGCGTTCACCCCGGAAGTCCCACCGCCGATGACCACCACTTTGCCCGGCAAAACGCCCGGCACTCCGCCTAACAAGACGCCGTTGCCGCCATTATGTTTCGCCAGGTAAAAGGCTCCCATCACGACGGACATTCGGCCCGCGATTTCGCTCATCGGCTCGAGCAACGGCAGCTTGTTGCCCACTTGGATCGTTTCGTACGCCACGCCGGTGACCCGGGATTTCAGCAATGCATCCGTGAGCGGCTTACTCGCCGCGAGGTGGAGATAGGTGAAGAGAATCTGCCCTTTCCGCAGGAGTCCGTACTCCGCTTTCAACGGCTCCTTCACTTTCACGATCATCTCCGCTTCCGCGTAAACTTTCCTGGCCGTGTCGACGATCTGCGCCCCCGCGTCGAGGTACGCCTGGTCGAGATAGCCCGAGCCGACTCCGGCGTTTTTCTGGACGAGAACCGTGTGGCCCCGCCGCGTCAGGGTCGTGGCCGTGGAAGGAATGAGCCCAACGCGGTGCTCTTGCGCCTTAATTTCTTTCGGAACGCCAATGATCATGGGGAAGAGAGTGACATGTGACGAGTGACAAGTGACAAGTCAAAAATGCGGCGCGAGAGATATTTTCTCGCCACACGTCACTCGTCACATGTCACTTTCCGTTAGTTCAACGACGGATCGTCCGGCGCCGCGGCCAGCATCTTGTACCAGGGGCCAAGGCCGCGCATGATGTCAAACCAGAGCTTTGGCAGGCGGGCCGGGGTGAGTGCGGCTCGGGTTGGTTTTTGCAAAATCCACGCTTCCTGTTTCATCTCCGCTTCGAGCTGGCCCGCGGTCCAGCCCGCGTAACCGACGAAAGCCCGCACCGACGCCGGATCCTGGTCCACGAGTTGGTGAGCCTCATCCACGCCGACGTTGTGATTCAACCTCAGTCCTTCTCCGGTATGCCATTCGAAGGCGGCAAACATCAATTGGTTTTTCCCGACAGGCCCGCCGAGGAATACCGGCACATCGGCCAGGCCTTCCGGTGGCGCTTCATTTACCAAATCGGCCACCTGCTTATCCAAGGGTCGATTCAGAATAACCCCCATCGCCCCCTCGGCCGCGTCGTGCGAAGAAATGAAAAGGACCGCCCGCCGGAAATTGGGATCGAGCATGTTCGGGTGAGCCACGAGCAGGGAGCCGGCCAGGCTCAGCTGCATGCCGTCGCCGAGATTGCGCATGGGAAACTAGAAGCTGCCTCCCCGGGACATGCAACGAGTTTCAGAGGGGCTGCCGCCCCTCTTGCTCGTGCTCGTGCTCTTGCTCTTGCTCTTGCTCTTGCTCTCGCTCTCGCTCTCGCTCTCGCTCTCGCTCGTCCTCGTGCTCGCCCTCGTCCTCGTTCTCTTGCTCTTGCTCGTTCTCGTTCTCGTTCTCGAAAAACGAAACGAAAATCGAGGGCGAGAACGAGGACGATTAGGAAGTCTGCACTCTACGATCACGCAATTCGAAAACGGGGCCATTCAATTGCGTTTCCCGCCAGTCCAACGTCGTGGCGGTAACGAGCTTTTGTCCCTCCCCTGGCAGTTGCTCCAGAAGCGCATTTCGCCGCACGGGATCGAGTTCCCCGAAAATATCGTCGAGCAAGAGCAGGGGCGGCGTTCCTTCTTCAAGGCAAAAAATCCGCGATTGCGCGATCTTCAAAGCGAGCGCGACCGTCCGCTGCTGGCCTTCGGAGGCGTATTGATTTGCCATTTTTGTCTCAACCAAAAGCTCTATGTCGTCGCGATGCGGACCGACGATGGTCTGGCGAAGACGCGTTTCCTCCGGTCGCGAATCCGCCAGATGCCGGGCAAAGTCCTCCTCATTTCCCGGCGAAAACCGGAGCTGCAAGGCTTCTCCGGTGCGACTAATCCCACGATGCGCTTCCGCCGCCAGGGGCGCCAGGCGTTCGACCAATTGCGCCCGCATCCGGCCGAGCTTCGCGCCCTGTTCGAGGAGCGGCGGGTCGTAGGCCGCGATCTCGCGCCAACGCGGCTGGGGCGACTTCAGAAGCGCGTTTCGCGAGCGGAGCGCGCGTTCGTAAGCGCGCAGGGTGGGCCGATAAAGCGGATCGATTTGCGCCGCCAGGAAATCCAGGTAACGCCGCCGCGCTTCGGAAGCGCCACGAACCAAGTCGATGTCGGTATTGGCAAACGAAACTACCCGCCCGAGACGCAAATAGTCATCGAGCGGTCGTTGTTCGACGTGATCCAGCGTCACCTTCCGGCGCAACCGGCCGTAACGAAATTCGAGCAAATGAGTTCCGCTTCTCCCGGCTACGCCGAACGATTTTTCTCCGAAGCGCACGACAGGCGCCAGGGTGGAGCTGCGTTGGGATTGTAAGCGCAGGAGAACACAAGCCGCCTCGAGGATCGAAGTCTTCCCCTCCCCGTTTCGCCCAAGGAAAAAGTTGAAGCCAGACGCGAGCTCGACCCTCAGCGATTCGAAGCAGCGAAAATTCCGGAGCTGAAGGTCAGCGAGCATGGGGCAGAATGACGAATGACGAATGACGAATGACGAATCAATGAGCAAATGACGAATGACGGAGAAGAAACCGGCCGCTGTCTGCCAACCATTCTGGCTTCGTCATTCCTTCGTCATTCGTTCATTCGTCATTTCTCCATCAGAGATTGATCAACTGCAGCTTGCTCGTCATCTGCGCCGGGACGCGTTTCTTATGAAAATACACCCCGCTGATCGGAGTGATGTCCGCCGGAGTGAGACCAACCGCAGCGGCAATAAAGTTGTGGTTGCAGAAAACGCCGTTAGTCCCATCCAGGCCAATCCAGCCCGCGCCGGGAAGGAAAACCTCCGTCCAGGCGTGGAGCGAGCCTTCGGCCCGCCGGGTTTCGGACTCGCTTTCACGCAAATAACCACTCGTTAGGCGGGCGGCGAACCCCATTTGCCGCAGAATTTCCGCGAGAAGGACCGCCACATCGCGGCAAGCCCCGCGACCGAGCTGGAGCGTTTCCGTGGGGGAAAGCGCCGCCCCTTCCTCGCGCCGCTCGTAGCCGATGCATTCATGCAGCCGCCGGTTCAGCTCGACAAGAGTCCCGACCGTATCGCGCCGTTTCCGGCTGGTGGGCGGTTCCCACCCCGGCACAGCCAGCCGCTCCTTGACGCGCCTTTCCCGATACGGCGCAAGCAACTGGCCAATCGCGGGCTCATACTCAAACGGCGTTTCCACCGCATCGTTTTCCAGGATAAAATGAAACGGGTCCTTTTCGTCCAGGTCGAGATTGATCGCGAGGCGGAACTCCAGCTCTTTCGACCGTTCCGGGAAGAAACAGGAGGCCACGATGTTTTCGAACACGTCGCGCGAATAGCGAATGGTCGCCTTGGGGCTGGCGGTGAAATCAAGGCGGCGGACGCGGCTGAAGCGATCGCTCCGCGGAAACAGCCGGACTTCGTGGGGCGAGAAACCGACCGGCTCGTCGTAACGGTAGACCGTCTGATAGCGCAGCCCGAGTTTCATAATGGTAATCTAAGTTAGGGCAGGATTGGCGTCCCCAAAAAGATCAGCAGAAATACTTAAAAAAAATAGTTTGCGGCCCTGCCCGACGTGGACTAAAACGTCCTCAGCTAAAAAGACGTTCTGGGGGGAACAGCCGCCCTTCATGTCCATCGGACGTGGGGGGCGGTACTTTTTTGGGGGTATGCCTCATGAATTCAAACCAGCTTCCATCGCGGCGAAAGTTTTCCTGGCCGCTCGCTTTTACCCTGGTCGCCTTGCTCGTCGCGGCCGTCCTCGTCTTTGTTTTCTGGCGGCTGGAAACGTGGCCCGCCCGGTCCGCGCGGCAAAGCGCGGCGGAATTGGAACGCCTCGGGCGTGACGTTCGGGATGCCTTCGTAGAGGTGGCGCAATTGCAGCCGCGGATCACGATCAACAACCGCATTTACCTCGAGCGAACAACGGCGACCGCTCAGCTCGCGATCCTTTCCCGCCAGGTCGAGGTCGAACATGAATTGCTCCATACCTGGGCCGGCAGCACGAAACGGATAAAGCTTCACGGCACCTTCACCGCGAAGGCCGGTTTCGATCTCCAGCGTGATGTCGCCGTCGACCTGAGACCGGAGGAGATCGCGGTCAGCCTGCCGCACGCGACGATTCTGGGCGTCGAACAAAAGCAGATCGAGGTGCTCGCGTTCGAAAATGGTTTTTGGAATCGAATCTCCGCGGAAGACCTCGAAGCCCAGCTGGCTGTTCTTCCCGATCTCGCCTGGCAAAAAGCGGCCGAAAGCGGAATCCTCGCGGAAGCGGAGACGGCGCTGCAAAAACAGCTCGACGACCGGATCCATGCCGGCCGGCCCCTGCACGTCCAGTTCCAGGTGGCGCCGGCCAACCAATAGTCGAATCGCGCGTTCGGCGGCCGGCCACCTTCCCGCTTTCAGCTTCCCCCGTTTGCCGCTAAGCATGTGGACTTCCATGCGGTCCGGGAAACTGCTCATCATTTTTGGCGCGTCCCTTTTTGTGGCCGGGGTCCTGGCCGTTTGCTTCTCTCCCTTGCTGGTGGCCGCCGGACTGCGCCTTTGGGCATCCCGCGTCGCGCGGCAGGGCGGGCTACGGATCGAACTGGGCCAAATCGAGGCGCCCTTCCTCGGCCCGGTGATCATTCACGACGTGCACGTCACCCGCGACTCCACGGCCGTGTTCCAGGTAAACGCGGCGACGCCTCGCCTGGAAGTCGATCTGAATCTCGCTGCCATGATCGGCGCTTCGGACAACCGGATGCTTCGCGCCCTTCGTTCGGAAACCATCACGATCGACATTCGCCGTACTCCGCGGTCCTCGACTACGTCGCAACGCGTGGCCTGGCCACTCCTCCAGGACCTCCTCGCGGATAATTTCAAGCTCTCCGGCGTTCAGCTTCACCTCGAAAATGGCGACACGACTATCGACCTGCGCGATGGCGCGCTTTCGGGCTCGGAGCTCGAGGCCGGGGCGTTTTCGGCGCGGGAGGTCGCGATTGAGTCGCCCTGGCTGCGGAAAACGTTTGCCAATTTGCGCGGGGCGACTTCCTGGCAGGAGAGCCGGTTGGTGGTTGGCGCTCTCAACGTCATGCGGGGTCTCGATCTCGACACGATCACGATCGACGTCGCCCACCTTGGCGAAAGCAAGCTGGCGATGGAAATCGGCCTCGACGCTTTTGGCGGGAAAATTCGCGCCCGGATTTCAAGCGAAGATCACGATGGCAAACGGACCTGGGACGTGGCCGGAAGCGGCTCGGAGATTTCCATCGCGCAAATGTCGGACGCTCTCGAGTGGACGAACCGCGCCAGTGGTTCCCTTCATGCCAGCAAATTTACCTTTCGCGGCGAATTGACCGATCTGCAGAACGCAACCGCGGCCCTCTGGGCGGAAGTGACGGGGTTAACCTGGCGAGATCGAACCGCGGACACGCTCATGATCGGCGCCTCCCTCTACAACCGGGAAGTGCAGGTCGAGCAGCTTTACATCAAGCAACGCAACAATCAGCTCACCTTGAGTGGCGAATTCAACTGGCCGGAAAAATTCACGGCTGACTTCCGGCCTGTTTTTCGCGGCGACCTCACGGCCTCCATTAACGATTTGGGCGAATTTGCCCGGCTCTTTGGCTGGAGCCCTCCCGATTTCGCCGGTCAGCTTTCCGCGAATGGCAGCATCACCGCCAGCGAAGGAAAACTCGGCGGGCACCTGTCGCTCGCTGGAAATTCACTCGTTTTGTTCCGCTCCCCGATCGAATCGCTCGAAGTGAAGCTCGACCTGGAAGAATCCCGTGTCGCGATCACCCAGCTCGAGCTTCGCCAGACCGGCGATTTCTTTCACGGGGAAGGAAGCTTCGCGCTCGGCGGCGACCGCGCCTACAGCGGCGCGTTTCAAACTTCGGTGACGCAGATCGCCAATTATCGCGGCTTCATTCCGAGCGAGATCATGCCCTGGCCGCTGGAAGGTTCGGTGGCGGCAGAATGGAAGGGCCGGGGCGAGGCCGACGGCGGATCGGGAACGTTTCAGGCTCGCGCCAAAAATCTGCGCGTCGCCAACGGCCCTCTTGCCTCGATCGATGTCGACCTGGAAGCGGACTATTCGCCGGAGAGTATCTTCTTTCGGCAATTCCACTTCCGGAACGAGCACGCTGACCTGACAGCTTTCGTCGGCGTCGCGAAGAATTACGTTCAGGCTCAGGGCCTGCGGTTCGATATCGACGGGAGTCCGCGAATTTACGGAAACCTTTTCGTGCCGATTTCGGCCCGCAAACTTCGCGAAGGTTCATCATGGCCGGCTGCTCTCAGCGCGGATCCGTTTTTCGACATCGATCTCACTCTCGATGCGGTGGACCTCGCCGAGTTGGCCACCGCCGTGGAAACGAAACCCGATTTTTCGGGCCAGGCGAACGGCAAACTGCAGCTCTCAGGAACGCCCGCATCGCTCCAGGGTACGACCGAACTCCATCTTCGCGATTTCGTGCTGGATAACTCCCCTGCCCTCAGCGCCGACCTCGACGCGAGCCTCGCCTTCGGCATGGCTAACCTTAAAGCCAATGTTGCGGTTCGTGGTTCCGATCCGGTCAAAGTCGAAGCGGCCGTCCCGATTCAATTGGAAAAGCGCGACACTGAATTTGCCCTCGCCAGCAACGGTCCGTTGTCCGCGACCGTGAATTTGCCGGCCATTTTCCTGGGAAATTTGCCCAGCTTTATTTCCCGGGGAGCTTTCACTCGTGGAATCCTGAGCGGTTCTCTCAACCTCGCTGATTCCGTGCGGCACCCGCTGATATTTGGCAGCGTTAACCTGGTGGACGGCCAGCTTCTGCGCGGGTCTGCGATTTCGACCGAAATAAATTTTGAGGGCCGGAAGGCGACGATCGGCTACGCCCATTTACAAGAGCGCGACGCCGACATTTCGGCCGGCGGCGAGATCGGGTTCGAAGACATCGCCGATGTTCGTCTCACTCTTTTGCCGAATGTCTCCCTGACCCCGACGATGGCGCTGAGCGGCGAAGATTGCGTCAATGACGTGGCCTTTCACGCTTCGCCGGCCATCAACCGGCTCGGCCTCTCCGTAAATCAAATCAATCTTCGCGGAGGCATCTTCGAGGCCGGATGGAGGATATCCCTGCGCCAGGAAAATTCGCTCGACTCCGAAAGCGCGGAGCAAGCTGTTTCGCCGCTCACGTTTCCGCTTTGCCGCGATGGCAAAACTTTGTCGCTCGGCCTGGTGCCGTCGCTCTTCCCGTAGTTTTAGATCGCGGTGGTTTGACCCTCCAACCACGGCCCCAGCTTCTCGCGCAACTCCGGCGTCAGGTTGATCCGAAGATTCGCATCCATTTGGACAAAGCCGCCATCGGCCCGGCACAGCATCAGACGGACGGAACGCGTCCCGGGCGATCCCGCCAGGATCGTCTGCACCTGACGCAATTCTTCTCCGGTCGTCGCTGGCGAGAAGGACAAAACCAGCGGCGGTTCGTTCTCCGCATGACCGTTCCCATTCCCATTGCCATTGCCGCTTGATTCGTTAGGCAGCCGCGCCTGTGCGTCAGCCGCGGAAAGGACCTTCGCCTTTTGCGCGACCGCCCGGAGCGCATCGTCCCGGCGATCGAGCGTCCCTTGGACGGCAATCACGCGTCCGAGGACGAGAGACTCGGCGACCTTCACGTAAACTTCATTCCAAAGGACAACCTCGAGAGTGGAGGTCAGATCTTCCAGCCAGACGACCGCAAACGGTTTGCCCTCTTTCTTGGTGAACTTTTTGTCCACCTGCACAATCGCGCCGCCGATCCGAAACGACGCGCGATCCGGCAGTTCGTTCAGGGAAGCGATCGTCTGATATTTCCCTTCGGCCAGCAGGCCGGCGTAGGCGTCGAGGGGATGCCCCGTAACATAAAACCCGAGTAGTTCCTTTTCGTAGGACATTTTCTCGTGCTCCGTCCAGGGCGTGACCCGGCGATTGGCGGATTTCGGCGCAGCCGGCGGCAGTTCGTCAAAGAGCGAAACCTGGCCGCTCGCCCTGTCTTTCTGCGAGGCTGCGGCCGCGGCGAGCGATTCGTCGATGCAGGCAAACAATTCGGCGCGTTCGCGGCCCAGGAAATCGAACGCCCCGCATTTCACGAGGGTCTCGAGGATCTTGCGATTTGCGATCCGCGAATCGAGCCGGCGGCAGAAATCTTCGAGGGAGCCAAAATCTCCACCCGCCTCGCGCTCCTGAATGGCAAATTCCATTGCGCCCTGACCCACATTCTTAATCGCCGCGAGCCCGTAGCGAATCGCATTCACTTCCACCTGTAGCGGCGGTCTCGGGCCGCCGTCTTCCTTGTCCCCCTGTAGCGGCGGTCTCTGACCGCCGTCGTCTTCGCCTTCCCTCTCCCCCCGGCGGTCTGAGACCGCCGCTACAAGAGTACGATCGTCCGAGACCGTCGCTACAGCTGAGACCGCCGCTACCGTTTTTTCCGGCGTAAACTTCAGTCCGCTCCGGTTCACGTCCGGAGGCAGAATCGGAATTCCCATTCGCTTGCACTCGCCGACGAAGGTCGAAATCTTATCCGTGTTATTGATCTCGTTGCTCAGCAATCCGGCCATGAATTCGACCGGGTAATTCGCCTTCAGGTAAGCGGTCTGGTAGCTGATCAACCCGTAAGCCGCGCTGTGGCTCTTGTTGAATCCGTAGCCGGCGAATTTTTCGAGCAAATCGAAAATCGCGTTCGCCTTTTTCTCTGGGATCTTGTTCAGCCGGGCGCAGCCTTCGATGAAATTGGCGCGCTCTTTCGCCATCTTCTCGCGGTCCTTCTTCCCCATCGCGCGCCGAAGCAAATCCGCCTGGCCAAGCGTATAACCGGCCAGCCGGTTGGCCGCCGCCATGACCTGTTCCTGGTAAATCATGACGCCGTAAGTGTCCGCGCAGACTTCTTCCAGGAGCGGATGCTCGTAACGAATCTTGGCGAGCCCCTTCTTGCGCTTGATGTAATCCGGAATCAGGTCCATCGGCCCCGGTCGATAAAGCGCGCTCAAAGCGATGATGTCGTCGATCGATTTGAAATCGAATTGTTTGCAGAAACCGGTCATGCCTCCTTCCAACTGGAAAATGCCGATGGTTTCCGCGCGGTTGAGCAAAGCGAAGGTCGCCGCATCATCCAGAGGCACTTTCTCGAGCGAAAAATCCGGGACCCGTTCCCGGATGAGTTCCACGGCATCGTGCAGGACCGTCAGGGTCCGCAACCCGAGGAAATCCATCTTGAGCAGGCCCAGATCGTTGAGCGGCCCCATCGGATATTGGGTGATAACTTCCTTTTCCTTTGGATCGCGGCGGAGCGGCACATACTCCGAAAGATCGCGATCGCCGATGACGACGCCGGCCGCATGGACTCCGAAGTTGCGTGAACGGCCTTCGAGCAGAGTCGCGTGCTGCCACAATTGCCGGGTCGCCGGCTCCACCTCGATGGCCCGCCGCAGCTCCGGATTGGCCAGGGCTGAATCTGCCAGGGTGATATTTTGCTGCCCCGGCCCGCTCGGAATCATCCGGGCCAGCCGGTCCGCTTCACCGTAGGAAAGCCCGATCACGCGGCCCACATCTCGCACCGCGCTTTTCGCGTTCATCTTGTTGAAGGTGACGATCTGCGAAACGCGGCGCTCGCCGTATTTTTGTCGAACGTATTCGAGCACCTCGCTCCGGCGGTCCTTGCAAAAATCGACGTCGATGTCGGGCGGCGACACTCGCTCGGGGTTCAGGAAACGCTCGAAGATGAGTCCGAATTGCAGCGGATCGATATCGGTGATCCCCAGGACATAAGCGGCCAGCGAACCAGCCGCCGAACCACGGCCCGGACCCACGGGAATACCATGCTGCTTCGCGAAATGGATGAAGTCCCAAACAATCAGGAAATAGCTGACGAATCCCGCGTTGGTCAGCACGTCGATTTCGTAATCGAGGCGCTTGATCAATTCGGAGTCCGTTCCGGCGCGCTCCCCATAACGCTCATGGAGACCCTGGTAGCAAAGCTCCTGCAAATAGGCTTCCCGCGTTTTGCCCGCCGGCGCCGGGTAATCGGGATACTTCGAAACCCCGAACTCCAGTTTGAGATTGATCCGATCGGCAATTTCCAGCGTGTTCGTGATCGCGGTGGGATGATCCGCAAAAAGAGCCCGCATCTCAGCCGCCGATTTGAAGTAAAGCTCGGGCGTATAACGCATCCGGCGCTCGTCGTGGACCATTTTCCCGGTGCCGATGCAAACCATCACGTCGTGCGTCTCGTGGTGGCTTCGGTCCAGGAAATGGACATCGTTCGCCGCCACCAGCCCGAGGCCAAACTCCTGGGCGAGGCGCGGCATGATCTGGTTGCATTTCTGTTGCGCCTCGATGCCATGGTCGTGCATCTCCAGGAAAAAATCCTCCGCCCCAAAAATGTCGCGAAACTCCGCGATGCTTTGCCTGGCCTTCTCGAGATTGTCCGATTGGATCGCCATGTTGATCTCGCCCTTGAGACAACCGCTTAGCCCGATCAATCCCTTCGCGTGGGCGGCGAGCAATTCCTTGTCGATCCGCGGTTTGTAGTGGAACCCGTCGAGGTGCGCGGTCGAAATGAGTTTTACGAGGTTGCGATACCCCGTCTCGTCCCGGGCCAGGAGCGTGAAATGATACGCGGCGTCCCGCTGATTATTCGGCCGGTCTTTGATCGCTCCCGGCGCCAGGTAAGCCTCGCAACCAATGATCGGCTTGATTCCCGCCTGGGTCGCCGCCTGGTAAAATTCGATCGCGCCATGGAGATTTCCGTGGTCGGTGATCGCCACCGCCGGCATTTCGAATTCCGTCGCTCTTTTCATGAGCTCCTTCATCCGAATGGCCCCATCGAGGAAGGAATATTCCGTATGAAGATGGAGGTGAACGAAAGAGTCGGAAGGCATCCAAACGCATTATAACCCCGTGGTGTCCGAAGCGGTCAAATCCACGAGGGAAAGATGCGTGCATATGCAGAAAAAACTCCACCCCAGGGACCCACAGTTCAAAAAAATTAGCGGTCCGTCGTAATCTTTTGGGACCGTTTTGCGAGCTTCTTGAGCCTTCAATAAAAAAAATTGTTGGGGCAAAAAATTTCGGTGTTGCACCATTTCGGGGACGTTGCTATGAGAGCACGTGCGGCGATTCACCGAAACGAATTTAAGGGCTCCCGAAGGTTTCGGTTTCCCGCGCCTTAACCTTTGTTGCGATTGAAGAATACCCACTCACCGGACCCTGGCCTCACATGAAAAAGCTCGAAGCGATCATCAAGCCGTTCAAACTCGAGGAAGTAAAGGAAGCCCTGGCCGAGCTCGGCATCGAGGGCATGACCGTTACAGAAGTGAAAGGCTTCGGCCGCCAGAAAGGGCACACAGAAATTTATCGCGGCAGCGAATACACCGTCGATTTTCTGCCGAAAATCAAAATCGAAATCGTCTTGCCCGACGCGCGCGTCGATGCCGCGGTGAGCGCGATCGTCAACGCTGAGATC